>NZ_CP083609.1 GCF_020097135.1 Macrococcus armenti
CTTAATAAAATGATAGATGCTATGTGGCAAAAAAATAAAAAAGAGTAGTCCTGTGCGACTGCTCTTTTTTATTTTTTTATGGTTTTATTTTTCATTTTTCGTTAGAAAAATGGTAAGGGAGTTAAGAGGGAATTTTCCCTCTTACAAGCAAGCGTAGCGAGCGAGTGTAAAGAAATGCGTCAGCATTTTGTATACACTCGCACTGCTTGACCAAAATAAAGAATAGCGAAAGTAGCTATTCTGATTTTGTGTTATTAATTTGCAAATACTGAAAGTAAGTAGTTGCAAATTTTAAGTTTTGAGGTAGATTTATGCCGAGAAAACTTTTGATTTGGAGGGGCTCCTTCAGATAAACTAAGAGCCGTTTCGGCGTGTTGGTAGCGCCAGCTATCAATTCGACGGAATACGAGCTCTAGGGTGTCTGAGGGAGCAGAGGCTCCATGTCAAAAGGAAATTGGAATAAATACAATGAGATTTGTCGAATTTAGGTTTTTAGAAAATGGATCTAAAAATTTGGTTTTTAATTTTTAGGTCTGTTTTTGGGTTTTGGGTGGTTTCCTGGGGGGCACTACGACACCCCCCAGGAGTGCAATGTGCAATGTGAAAAAAATTAATAGTATTCTACCGTTTGTATAATCTCTAGACTTATACAGAATGATACAGTATTATATATTTATAAATTAGAATGGGGAGATAGATATGGTAAGAGTAAAGGTTGGTATAACTTTGACTGAAGATACGTTAGCTAGACTAGAAGAAATTTGTAAAGAAATGGGGCTAAGTAAATCTCAAGCTTTATCTATGTTGGTTAATAAAGAGTATTTAGAAAAATATCAAGATGAAAATAAGATTTTTAAGGCATAAAAAAATCGCCACTGGCAATGGCGAAATAACTAACGGTATAGGAGTAGTATAACATGGCGAAGAAAAAATATGAATATGAAAAGGGTCGTGACTGGACGTTTATTGTGTATCCAGAAAGTGCACCAGACAATTGGAGAACTGTATTGGATGAAACTCATTTACGTTGGATTGAAAGTCCTTTGCATGATAAAGATGTGAATGCAGATGGTGAAATAAAAAAATCCCATTATCATATTTTATTAACTTTTGATGGTCCAGTTACTGAAAAACAAGTGATTAAGTTGATTGATCCATTAAATACACCACTTCCTAAAAAAGTGGGTTCTGCACGTGGTTTAGTGCGTTATATGGCGCATTTGGATAATCCTGAAAAGTTTCAATATTCGATTGATGAGATAATCGGGCACAATGGTGTTGATGTAGCTGAGTATTTTAAGATGACAGCAACAAACAAATTAACGGTTATGAAAGAAATGATTAATTATATCTATGAAAATAAAATCGACAATTTTGCGGATTTTTTAATGATATGTATTGAAAAGTCTGATGATTGGTTTGATGTTGCAGTTAATTCTAATACATTGGCT